>NZ_JBIAXP010000003.1:0-30204 GCF_042896795.1 Kitasatospora sp. NPDC001261 | reverse complement strand
TGGGGGGGCCCGCCCCGTGGGGGGGGGGGGGGGGCGGGGGCGGCGGGGGGCGGGGGGGGCGGGGGGCCCGCCCCCCGGGGGGGGGGGGCGGGGCGCCACCCCCCCCCCCCCCCCGCCGGTCAGTTCGCGAACCGCTCCCGCAGCTCCGCCAGCACCTCCGCCGCCTCCGGCAGCCCGGCCGCCTCGCAGCGCGCGATGCCGGCGGCCAGCCGGGCCACCGCCGCGTCGGTGCGCCCCAGGTCACTGCCCTCGATCAGCGCGGCCAGCCGGACGGCCTCCGCCCGCGGGGACTCGGCCCGCACCCCGCCCGCCTCGTACTCCGCGATGGCCCGTTCGACCTCGGCCAGCGCCTCCTCGTGCCGCCCGGCGACGGCCAGCGAACGCGCCCGCTCGTAGTGCGAACCGCCGCGCAGGTACCAGGAGTTGTACTCCTCGCCGGACCGCTCGGCCGCCTCGCCGACCGCGTCCGCCTCGGCCAGCAGGGCGAGCGCCGCCGCCAGCCCCTCCTCGCCCTTCTCCCGCGTCGTCAGCCGGGCCAGCTCCCGCAGGGTGGCGGCCAGCTGGTCCACCTGCGGGGCCTTGCCGTGCGCCTCCCGGGCGCGGGCCAGCGCCGCCTCGGCGGCGTCCCAGCGCTCGGCCCGGGCGAGCGCCAGGGTGGCCTCACAGGCGACCATGGTGTGGGTCTCCTGGTCCTCCCACCCGGCCACCAGGTCGGCCAGCCGCAGGTACTCCTCGGCGGCGTCCCGGTGCTCCTCCAGGTCGGACAGGCCCCGGGCGAGGTCCAGCCGGCCCTGGGCGAGCATCCGGACGTCCAGCCGCGCCGCCGACGCGTCCAGCAGCACCGACTCCAGGACGGCCACCGCGTCCGCCGCCCGGCCGGTGTCACGCAGCACGTCGGCCAGTTGCAGGCGCACCCGGGCGGCCTCCTCGACCGCCTCGGCGCCCTTGCGGTCGTAGCGCGCGGCCGCCTCCGACAGCGCGCGGACCGCGCCGCCGAGGTCGCCCACCTGGAGGCAGGAGTGGCCGAGCATCATGTACGTCGGCGCGTACGGGTAGGAGTCGTCGCCCCAGCGCACGGCCTCGGCCAGCGCCCGGTGGAAGACCTCGACCGCCTGGCCCGCCTCGTGGCCCTGCAGCAGCACCTGGCCCAGCAGGCCGAGCACCCGCGGGGTGTGCCAGGGCAGCTCGGCCGCGTCCAACTGGGCCAGCACCTCGCGCAGTTCGGCCTCCGCCTCGGCCAGCCGGCCCTGCCGGGCGGCGATGTCCGCGGTGTACTGCCGGGAGGTGGCGGCCCGCCGCTCGGAGCCGAGCTCCACGGCGGCCCGCCGGTAGCCGCCGACCGCCGCCTCGAAGCGCCCGGTCACCTCGGCGGCGGGCTCGGGCAGCGCCTCGGAGAGGTCGTGGTGGGCGGCGTAGGCGCGGGTCTGCAGCACGATCAGGTAGTCGTCGTCGGTCAGTTCGCCGCCGGCGCGCAGCTCCTCGGCCCGGGCCAGCGCCGCGTCGAGCGCCGCCCAGTCGGCCCGCCGGCCGCCGCGCCCGGCGCCCTCGCCGTCCGCAGCGCCCTCGGCCTCGGCGCCCTCGGCGCCCTCGTCGCCCTCGTCGCCCTCGTCGAGGTCCGCGATCAGCGTCCGGGCCCGGCACATCAGCGCCGACCCGGCCAGCCCCGCCTGCTCGAACAGCTCGGCGGCGGCCAGCAGCCCGGCCTTGCCCTCCTCGCACGCGTCCCGCTGGAGCGCCTCGTGGGCCCGCTGCTCGGCGAGTTCGGCGCGCAGCCGCTCGGGGCCGCCCAGCTCGGCGCTCTCCGGGTGGACGAAGTCCGCGGCCTCCGCGCGCTCGGCGACCCGCTTCCACAGCCGGTCGGCGTCCGGGTGGCCGAGCACCTCCAGCTCGCGGGCCCGCAGCACCAGGGCGGTGAAGTCCTCCGGCTCCGCCTCGACCGTCCGGCGCGGCGCGGGCGCGGCCGCCGGGGCGGCCGACAGCCCGGAAGCGGCGGCGGCCCGCACGCCCAGTGCCAGCGGTTCGGCGAGCAGCGGCTCCACGGCCAGCCGGGCGCGCCGCCCGGCGCCGACCGCGTCGGTGCCGTTGCGGGCGTCGAAGCGGCCGGCCAGCGCGTCGCCCTCGGCGCGCAGGTGGGCGAGCAGGGAGTCCACCGTCCAGGCGGTGCCGGCCGGGCCGCTGACCGCCAGCTCGCCGTGGCCGGCCCGGGCGAGCCGGGCGACCAGCACCTCGGCTCCGGTCAGGAAGTCCAGCCGGGCGGCCGGGTCGCCGGTGACCGCGAACAGGGCGCGGTTCTCGGCGAGCAGCTCCAGGCCGCGCGGCTCGTTGCCGGACAGCGCGCAGAACTCGATGTGCAGGCCGACGGCGCTCAGCATCGAGGCCTTGCCGCGGGCGTGGCGGTAGCCGGCGAGGTGGCCCGAGCGGGCCTCGTCCGACCGGCCCTGGCGCAGCTGCGCGAGCAGCGCCGTGGCCTGGCTGAGGTGGGGCTCCTGCTCGCAGCCGCTCCGGCCGTCCAGCACCGGGGCGAGCGCCTCCAGGGCCCGGGCGTCGTCCCCGGCGGCGAGGTGGTGCCGGGCGCGGGCGCGGGTCTCGCAGGCGTGGCAGTCGCTCAGCTCGGCGCGCGGGCGGGCCGCCCACAGCTCGTAGGCGTCCTGCACGTCGATACCGGTGTGCGCGGCCAGGTGGTAGCGCTGGGCGTAGTACGGCTGGAGGTCCTGGCCGGCCGCGCGGTAGCGGTCGCGCAGCTCGGTGTGCCAGCGCCGCACCGCCGCGAGCGGGACGTCCGGGTTGTCCTTGAGCGCGTCGGCGACCCACTTGAAGCGCCAGAGCACCTGCTGCCGGGCCCACTCGCCGAAGCCGTCCGGGTCGGTGTCCCAGAGCCTGAGGACGCGGGCGAAGACGACCGGGCCCTTGCCGCGCTCGCCGTCGTACTCGTAGGCCTCCATCAGTTCCAGCAGGGCCATCGAGAGGACGCCGGTGTCGTCGAACTGCTCGGCGGCGTCGACGAGTTCCTCGGCGGTGACGGTCCTGGTCCGGCCGTACGGGCGGGCGTCGTTCTCGCGCAGCGCGGCCATCACCGCGTCGGGGGTGTCCAGCATCACGCCGCCCCGCCCGCCTCGTTCGACCCGTTCGACCCGCCCGCCCCGCCGGCCTCGTGGCCGAGCATGGCGTGGTCGAGCAGGCTGATGAACGAGCGGTTGAGCAGCGCGGACTCGCTGGCCTTGAGCGGGCGGCGGGTCATCAGCACGGCCTGCCCGTACAGCGCCTCGACGGCGGTGACGGCCAGCTCGCGGCTGGTGACGGTGGCGGCGCGGCGCACCAGCGGGTTGAGGTGGTTGAGCACCAGCTGGGCGCGGGGCGCCTCGGCGCGCAGCGAGCCGAGGATGTCCGCCCACAACCCGTCGGCCTCGTCGGCGAGTTGGGCCCGGGTGCGCTCGTGCCGGGCCTCCCGGTTGTCGAGCAGCAGGGCCGGCGCGTTGGTGGGGTGGAAGCTGCGCAGCGCGACGTCGCAGTCGAACCGGCCGACCACCTCGCGGGCGATCGCCAGGAAGGCGTTGGCGGCCAGCTCGGCGGCCGGGTCGACGGTGTCCAGGTGCGCGGTGACGGTGCCCGGGTCGAGGTCGGAGACGGAGACGCCGGGGCGGATCTCGGGCAGCCGGTGCACCAGGTCGTGGTCGTAGGTGTAGCCGCCGTTGACCACGCCGAGCCCGGCGGCGCCGGCGATCGGAGCGACCTGGCGGAACTCCTCGACCGTCCTGGTCACCAGCACCGCCGGGTGGCTGCGGGCGAACTCGTCCAGGGTGACGTTGCCGTCGGTGGTCTCGAACGGCAGCCACGGCAGCATCATCCGCAGCAACTCGTCGTCGTAGCGGGCGAGTTCCTTGACGGCCAGGTGGTGGACGGACAGGAAGCGGTGCAGCAGCGCCGGGTCGCTCGCGGACAGGCCGGTCAGCCAGTCGCGGATCCGGGCGCCGAGCGCGTCCCGCACGGCGGCCAGCGTCTCGTCCGCGTACAGGCCCTCGCGGGAGGCCGTGGGGCGCAGCCCGTCGGTGTCGACCACGCAGCGGACGAAGAACGCCCAGTCCGGCAGCAGTTCGTCGGCCTGGTCGGAGAGCAGCATGCCCTTGAGGTGCACCCGGTGGCCGTTGCGGCGCGAGGGCGGGGCGGCGTCCGGCAGGACGTACGCGACGCCGCGCAGGCCGACCAGCGGCAGGTCCAGCTCGATGGTGTCGAGCGGGGTGAAGTCGAAGGCGGCGCGGCAGTACTCGGCGAGCGCGTCGCGCCTGGCCAGCGGGGAGGCGTGGCGCTCGGCCCACGGCGGGGTGCGGTTGACCCGGTGCTCGGTTCCGTTGCCGTCGACCACCGTGACGTCGTGGCGCAGCAGGCTGCCGAAGTCCCGGGCGAGGGCGAGGACCCGGCCGGCGCGGGTCCACTCGGCGGCGTCGGCGCGCGGGACCAGCGTGACGGTGGTGCCCGGCTCGGGCTTGGCCGAGGCGGGCAGGGTGCGGATGGTGTAGCTGCCGTCGGAGCTGCCGCGCCACTCGATCGCCGGGGCGTCCGGGGTGGCGGCGGAGCGGGTGACCACGGTGATCTCGTCGGCGACGACGAAGCAGGCGAGCAGGCCGATGCCGAACTGGCCGATGAAGTCGCCGCGGGCCCGGGCCAGCCCGGCGCCGTCGAGCCGGCCGTCGGCGTCGCGCTTGGAGCTGCGGCCGATGGTGGCGAGGAAGGTGTGGACGTCCTGCTCGGTCAGGCCGATGCCGGTGTCGGTGACGGACAGCTCGTCGTCGGCCCGGACGGTGATCCTGGCCGGCGCCCCGGGGTCGAGGGCGCGGCGGGCGGAGATCGCGTCCACGGCGTTCTGCAGCAGCTCGCGCAGGTAGACCCGCGGGCTGGAGTAGAGGTGGTGGGAGAGCAGGTCCACCAGGCCGCGCAGGTCCACCTGGAAGGTGTGCGCACTCGTCGGGTTGTCGGTAGGGGACACCGGAGGCTCTTTCGATCGCGGGGTGGATGACGGTGGTGGGATGCGGGTCGGCGGCGGCGCCCGTACGACTCGGCGCCGGGTGCGCGTCAGCGCCAGTACGAGGTGCAGCGGTCGCGGTGGGCGCGGAAGGCCTTGACCGGATCGCCCGACAGGTAGTGCCAGGGCGCCTTGGTCACGAGGCCGTCCAGCGCCTCGAACAGCAGGCGCGCGGTCTTGGGCTGGTCGGCGAGGGAGAAGGCCATCGCGAAGGTGTTGAAGGAGCCCTGCCAGCCGCGCGCCGGCTCGAAGGCCGGGTGCAGGACGGACCGGAAGGCCGCCTCCTGCAGCCCGGCCACCACGGCCGGACTGGTCAGGTAGGCGCGGTCCTCGCCGTCCGGGAGGGCCAGCCAGTGCTCCAGGTGCGCGACCGCGACCAGCTCGCCGAGGTGGCTGCCCTCCGGGGCGGCGAGCATCGTCGAGCGGGCGAACGCGTGCATCTCCTCGTGCGAACCGCCCCACTTGGCGCTCAGCTGCTGAAGCCTGACCCAGTGCGAGGCGGAGCTCCCCGGCGCCCGGCGCACCGCGGCCTCGAAGCGGCAGGTGGCGACCTCCGGGCCGAGCGAGGCCCCGAGGGCGCTGGTCTGCAGGAACCGCCAGGGGGCGTGCCAGGACGGCTCGCTCTCGGCGACCTCCAGCAGCTGCTCCTCGGCGGTGTCCAGCCGCTCGTGGAACGCCTTCCAGCGCTCCTCGGTGACGTCCTTGGCCCGGGCGCCCGTCCGGGCCTCCCAGCCCCAGGCGATCTGCCGGGCGCCGGACAGCAACAGCAGCAGCGCGTCGTCCGGGGCGTCGGCCAGCGCGCGGGACGTCCACTGCTCGACCCGGGGCACGTCGGATATCGCCCCGACGAGGAAGGTCAGCTCCTCGCCCTGGGCGGCGGCCAGCGCGGGGCGCAGCGCGGCCCAGTCCCCGGCGGAGGCCTGCCGGAGCATCAGGCGCAGCGACTCGTCCCCGTACGCCGGGTCGAGCCGCGGCTCGCCGCCGCCAGCCGGCGCGGGCGCTCCGGCTCCCCGGCGGCCGAACCCGAACCCGAACCCGAACCCGCGCCGCTCGGCCCGGTCCTCCGCGCCCTCCCCGCCGGAGCGGCGTCGGAACAGCGGCATGTCTGGCCCCCTCGAACGTCATCGGCATCTTTCGCACGACCGCACAGCGGCCACGGGAAAAGTACATATCACGGTCGACTGACATCCGTTTGCCCAGCCCAGCGCCCTGCCCGCCCGGCGAGGGGGTTCCGTCAGGCCGCGCCGAGCCCGGCGTCCGGCGTCTTCCCGGCCTGCGCCTGCTCGATCCGGTTCACCAGCATCACCGCGAACCTCCGCGTCGCGGGCACGTCCACCGGACCGCCCTCGCTGGTGACGCTCGCCACCACGGTGCCCGAGCGCACCACGATGCCGACGCCCTCGCCCTCGGCCAGCGGCCCCTGGAAGGCCTGGCTCTCGCTGCCCAGCGCCGGGGTGTCGACCTTCTTGAACGGCCCGGCGGAGTACGAGGCGTAGTTCTCCTTCAGCCGCTGCGCCGCCGCGTCCCGGCTGGGCAGGGTGTCCACCAGGAAGCGGACGACCACGTCGCCCGAGGAGAACCGGACCGACCCGCTCAGCGGCTTGCCCGCGCAGGAGGCCGCGGCGGCACCGGCACAGGTGACCTGGTGGTCGGCGGTGTCGACCTTCCGCTTCTCCTCCTCCCACCCGGTCATCGCCTTGGCGTCCGGCAGCACCTGGCCGACCACCTTGTCGTCCAGCAGCGCCGCCTCCAGGTCCGCGTGCGGGGCCTCGGCAGCGGCCGGGGCCGGTGCGGAGGCCGGCGCCGAAGCCGCCCCGGGGGTGTCGGCGGCCGCCGGCGCGGACGCGGACGCCCCCGCCGTACCGGTCACCGCTCCCGTCGTGGCCGGACTCGACGCGGCCGGAGCCGCGGTCGAACCCGCGGCCGCCCCGCCCGCGGCCTTCGAAGACCCCCCGGAGGAGCACCCCGTCAGCACGCCCGTCAGCACCCCGGCCGCCGCCACCGCGGCGAGCACCCGCCGACCACCCATCCCGATCACCCTCCCCAGTCCTGTCAGTGATCCCTCAAGATAGCGACCGCCCCGCCCGCGAACGCCGACGGGGCGGCGACCTGTCGGTCACCGCCCCGCCGTCATGCTCCGTCGTCCTGCCCTACCGGTGGATCAGACCGCCGGAACCGGGTAGGTCGGGTACTCGACGCCCGAGATGTACTGGACGACCCGGATCACCTGGCACGAGTAGCCGAACTCGTTGTCGTACCACAGGTAGAGGATCGCGTTGTCGCCCTCGACCTTGGTCGCGCCGGCGTCCACGATCGAGGCGTGGCGCGAGCCGATGAAGTCGCTGGAGACGGCGTCGGGCGAGTCGGTGAAGTCGATCTGGCGCTTCAGCGGCGAGGTCAGCGAGACGTTCCGCAGGTACTCCAGGACGTCCTCGCGGTTGGTCTCCCGCTTCAGCTGGAGGTTGAGGATCGCGATGGAGACGTCCGGCACCGGGACGCGGATCGAGCTGCCGGTGATCTTCGCCTGGAGGTCCGGCAGGGCCTTGGCGACAGCCGAGGCGGCACCGGTCTCGGTGATCACCATGTTCAGCGGCGCCGAGCGGCCGCGGCGGTCGGCCTTGTGGTAGTTGTCCAGCAGGTTCTGGTCGTTGGTGAACGAGTGGACGGTCTCCACGTGGCCGCGGACCACGCCGTACTCGTCCTCCATCGCCTTCAGCGGCGGGACGATGGCGTTGGTGGTGCACGAGGCGCAGGACAGGATCTGCTCGTCCGGCTTGATCGTGTCGTGGTTCACGCCGTGCACGATGTTCGGGACGTCGCCCTTGCCCGGCGCGGTCAGCACGACCTTGGCGATACCGGGGCGCAGGTGCTTCGACAGGCCCTCGCGGTCGCGCCAGCGGCCGGTGTTGTCGATCAGGATCGCGTCCTTGATCCCGTACTCCGTGTAGTCGACCGTGGTCGGGTCGTCGGAGTAGATCACCGTGATCTCGTTGCCGTTGGCGATGATCTTGTTGTTCGCCTCGTCGACGGTGATCGTGCCCTGGAACTGGCCGTGGATGGAGTCACGGCGCAGCAGCGAGGCGCGCTTGACCAGGTCGTCGCCGCCGCTGTTGCGGACGACGATCGCCTTCAGCCGCAGGCCGTTGCCCGAGGCCTTCTCGACCAGCAGCCGGGCGACCAGCCGGCCGATGCGGCCGAACCCGTACAGCACGACGTCCTGCCCGGACCGGCGCTCCAGCTTGTTCTCACCGGTGGCGCCGACGACGGCCTGGGCGGTGAACTCCGCCACCGACAGGCCGCGGTCGTCCGCCTTGTACGTCGCGGCGAGCATGCCGAGGTCGATCTGCGAGGGGCCGAGGTCCAGGGCGGTCAGGGCCTCAAGGAACGGCATCGTCTCGGTGACCGAGAGCTCCTCGCCGGCTATCTGCCGGGCGAAGCGGTGCGTCTTGAGGATGCTGACCACCGACTTGTTCACCAGGGACCGGCTGTGGAGCAGAACGGTGACGTCCCGCTCCCGGTGCAGCCGCCCGATGATCGGGATCATCGACTCCGCGATCTCCTCGCGGTTCTTCCAGTCCGTGAACACGTCGTCGTTGACAGTCACAAGTCCATCTTTCGAGCTGAGGGTGTTGCCCACATGGTAGCTTCGCCCGCCCGCGCCCCGACCGCCGGTCCCTCCCCCACCCTCCCCACCCGAGCCCCCGACCTGCGCTTTCCCCCCACCCCCACCCCCGAAGGTGATCACCGCCACCCTCGATCCGACCACCCGTCGGGCGGCCCGGCGTGAGTGATCATCCGGGCCAGTACAGTGAAACGCACGGCCCGGGCGGACGGGCACGGGCACGAGGGGGCCGGGGTGGCGACGCTGGGCATGCACCGGGACTTCCTGATGGAGTTCGCGGCGCTGGAGAAGCCGGTGCAGCGGCGGGTCTTCGAGACCTTCGAGAAGTTCACCGAGGCCACCCACACCGGCGTGCACCTGGAGAAGCTCACCAACCAGCGGGACCCCCGGATCCGGACCATCCGGATCACCGACTTCTGGCGCGGGGTCGTCCTCAAGGCCGACCGGGGCGACGGCTACCTCCTGCTGAAGGTCCTTCCGCACGACAAGGCCAACGACTGGGCGGTCAAGCACCGGGCCTCCGTCAACGCCGCCACCCAGGGCGTCGAGATCCGCAACGACGTCGCACTGGAACGGGCCTCCCGGTCGCTGAAGGCGCTGGCCGCCGACGAACCCCGCAGGCTCTTCGCCGACCGCTCCGACAAGGTCCTGCGCAGCCTGGGCGTCGACGAGGAGATCCTGCCGATCATCCGGCTGCTCCCCGACGAGGCCCACCTGGAGGCGCTCCACCGCGTGCTGCCGGAGCAGCAGTTCGACGTCCTGGTCGGCCTCGCGAGCGGGATGGAGCCGGCCGAGATCGATCGTGAGATCGTCCGGGCGTACGCCCGGGCGGCCGCGCCCACGAGCGTCGACCAGCCCGCCGACGGGCTGGTCTCGGCGATGGCCCGCGCGCGCGGCCGGGTCGCCCTGGTGTCCGGGCCCGACGAACTGCTGGAGATCCTGGAACGCCCCTTCGACGCCTGGCGGATCTTCCTGCACCCGGCCCAGTACCGGGTCGCCTACCGGGAGTCGTACAGCGGGCCGGCCCGGGTGACCGGCGGCCCCGGCACCGGGAAGACGGTGGTGGCCCTGCACCGGGCCTACCACCTGGCCCGCCGGTTGCCGGCGGACGCGCCTGACGGATCGATTCTGCTGACCACCTCCTCCGAGGACCTCGCCGCGGAGCTGGAGCGCTGCCTCGCCCTGCTCGTGACGGACGGACGGATCCGGGCGAAGGTCCGGGTGGTCACCGTCGACGCGCTGGCCGCCGAGGTCCTGCGGCGCTCCCCCGGCGGCGCCCCGTCGAAGGTCCTCTTCCAGCAGCACCCGATCCTGGCCCGCTGGGGACGGGTCGCCCGCCGGCTCGGCGTCGGGTTCACCGACCTGTTCCTCGACCAGGAGTGGCGGCAGGTCGTACTGGCCCAGTCGATCGGGAGCCGGGAGCAGTACCTGAAGGCCCCGCGGACCGGACGGGGCAAGGCCCTCGGAACGCCGGAGCGGACCGAACTGTGGCACGCGGTGGCCGCGTTCGAGGAGGAGCTGCGCAAGGCCGGGGAGTTGACGTACCTCCAGGTCTGCGCGCGGGCCGCGCGGATGCTCGACGAACAGGGCGACCGCCCGTTCCGGCACGTGGTGATCGACGAGGCGCAGGACCTGCACCCCGTCCAATGGCGCTTCCTGCGCGCGCTCGTGGCCACCGGCCCGGACGACCTGTTCCTCTCCGGCGATCCGCACCAGCGGATCTACGGGAACAAGGTCTCGCTGCGCTCGCTCGGCATCCAGGTGGTCGGCCGCTCCTTCCGGCTCCGGATCAACTACCGGACGACACAGGAGATCCTCACCTGGTCCGCGTCCCTGCTCACCGGCGAACGCCCGGACGACATGGACGGCGGGGAGGACTCGCTGGCCGGCTACCACTCGACCCTGCACGGCGCCCACCCCGACGTGTCCGGCCATCCCGACCGGGCCGAGGAGTTCCGGGCCCTCGTCGCCCGCGTCGAGGAGTGGACCGCCTCGGGCGTGAGCCCGGAGGACATCGGTGTCGCCGTACGGACCGGACGGCTCGGCCGCGAGGCCGCCCACGCCCTGGGGCAGGCCGGGATCCCGACCCACGTGCTCGGCGACGCGCCGTCCCCCGGCATACGGGTCGGCACCATGCACCGGATGAAGGGCCTGGAGTACCGCTGCGTCGCCGTGGTCGGCGTCAGCGACGGCACGGTGCCCCTGCGCAGCGCGATCACCCCGGCGGACACCGACCCGCTGCAGCACCAGGAGGACCTCACCGGCGAGCTGAGCCTGCTCTTCGTGGCGTGCACCCGCGCCCGCGAGGCCCTCAGCGTGTCCTGGCACGGCACACCCAGCGTCTTCCTCGAACCGATCGTCCCGGCCCGGCTGCTCACCCGCTGACCCACGGCCCCGCGGGGCCCGCTCCGGGTGGTCGACCGGCCCGGAAGTTGCCCGGGGGTGCGGGTGGTGGGGTAATGGGAGACGGCCGGTGTTCGAGTGTGTGACGAGCAGCCCCGGGAGCTTGGGATGAGCGGTGGGCCGGAACCGATCAGTGCCGAGGGTCTGCGTGCGGTGCGGGAGGAATTGGCGCAGCTGCGGGTGGAGCGGGGGGAGGTGGCCGCGACGCTGCGCGGGGTGGATCCGGTGGGGGACCGGGCGGACGCGGCGGACGAGTTGCAGCGGGCGTCGGAGGTGGCGCGGCTGGACCGGCGGATCGTCGAGCTGGAGGCGCGGCTGCGGGAGGCCGAGGTCGCCGGGGAGCCGTCCGCGCGGGTGGTCGGGGTGGGGTCGACGGTGAACGTGCGGTTCGACGACGGCACGGAGGAGACCGTCGAGATCTCGGAGATCGCGGAGATCGCGGAGGAGCGGGACCTCACCCTGGTGACCTTCGACAGCCCGCTCGGGAAGGCGCTGCTCGGGCGGCACGCCGGGGAGACGGTGAACTACGACACCCCGGCCGGCGCGGCCAGCGCGGTGGTGCTGTCGGTGGGCGCCGACGCGGGCCCGCAGTCGGGCTGAGGCGGCGCGACGCGGCACGGTCGAATTCCGGTCGGAATTCCGGGGGAAACGGGCCGGGATATCGGCGGGGTATCGGCGGGATATCCGCGGGGCTGTTGATAGGCGGGGCTTATCGGTTCAGTCGTGTTGCCTCTTTGACGTGCCACGATGGCCTGCCGGACACTGGACGGGAATCGGGGAACCGCGAATTCCCAGCGAATTCCCGCCCCCGGAAAGCACCCGAGAGAAACCGAGCAGAGCGCGCGCATGCCCCCGTCCCGCACCGCCCGCTGGCTCCCGGCGGCCGCCGCCGTCGCCGTCGCCGCCTGGGGCGCCAACCAGTTCACCGCGCTGGCCACCGTGTACCGGGCGCGCACCGACTGGTCGGCGCTCTCGCTGGCCGCGATGTTCTCGGTCTACCTGGTCGGCCTGGTGCCCGGGCTGCTGCTGGGCGGGCCCGCCGCCGACCGGTACGGCCGGCGGCGGACGGTGCGCGGCGCGCTGGGACTGTCCGCCGCCGCCAGTGTCGTGCTGGCGCTGCCGGACGAGCCGTCCGTGTACGCCGCCCGGCTGGCCACCGGCTTCGCGGCCGGGCTGGTCTTCCTGGCCGGGACGGCCTGGCTGCGCGAGCTCTCCGGGCCCGCCGTCCCGCCCGAGCGGGCGGCCCGCCGGGCGATGTACGCCACCGGTACGGGCTTCGCGGCGGGCGCGCTGGCCTCCGGGGTGCTCGCCGAGTGGCTGCCCGGCCCGACGGTGCTGCCCGCCCTCGCCCACGCGCTGGGCTGCCTGCTGGTGCTGCGGGCCACCCGCGGGCTCCCGGAGACGAAGCCGGAGGCCAGGGCAGGGGCCAGGGCGGCGGGCGGGCCGGAGAGCGCCCCGGGCCGCGGCACGCCCCCGCACCGCACGGCGGCCGTCCGCCACCCCCGGTTCCGCTACGTCGTGCTGCCCGCCAGCCCGGCCGTGCTCGGCGCCGCCACCGTGGCGTACGTGGTGCTGCCGCCGCTGGTCGCCGACCGGGTGCCCGGCTACGCCCCGCTGTTCAGCGGCCTGGTTGCGGCGCTGACCCTGGCCACCGGCGTGGTCGCCCAGCCCTTCGCCGCCCGGCTGGACGACGCGGACAGCGCCCGGGCCACCCTCACCGCGATGGCCACCGTGATCGCCGGGCTGCTGCTCGGCGCCGTCGCCGCCGCCCGCGACTCGGTGGGCCTGGTGGTGGCCGCCGCCGTGGTCCTCGGCACCGGGTACGGGCTGACGCTCGGCGCGGGGCTGCACGAGGTGGAGCGGCTCACCCGGCACGCCCCCGACCCGCGCGCCTCCGGCCCGACCTCCGCCTCGCTCTACCAGAGCACCACCTCCAGCGGCTTCCTCACCCCGCTGCTGCTCGCCGGCACCGCCGGCCACGCCTCCTACCCGGCGCTGCTGGCGGGCATGGCGGCCGTCGGCCTGCTCTGCCTGGCGGTCACCGCCGCCCACAGCCGCCGCCACCTGCCGGCCGGGGAGCACCCTGAGCCGCCGACGCGCGAGGATGCATCCGTACAGTCCGTCGCCAGCACACCACCGAGGAGCCGACCGCCATGGGCCGAGTGACCGTACCCCGCAGAGTGCTGCGCCTGCGCCAGGGCGCGCCCTCGTACCGTCCCGACACCCTGGCCGCCGAGGAGCCGATGGAGATCCGGGTCGGCGGGCGCCCGCTGACGGTGACCATGCGCACCCCGGGCAGCGACTTCGACCTGGCGGCCGGCTTCCTGGTCAGCGAGGGCGTGGTGCACGCCGCCGGGCAGGTGGCCGGCATCCGCTACTGCGCCGGCGCGACCGCAGACGGCGGCAACACCTACAACGTGGTGGACGTCCAGCTCGCCCCCGGCGTGCCCGCCCCCGACGCCTCGCTGGAGCGCAACTTCTACACCACCTCCTCCTGCGGCCTGTGCGGCAAGGCCAGCCTGGACGCGGTGCGCACCACCGCGCCGTGGAGCGTCGCCGAGGACGGGCTGCGCGTCACCCCCGCGCTGCTCTCCGCGCTGCCGGACCGGCTGCGCGCCGCCCAGAAGGTCTTCGACAGCACCGGCGGCCTGCACGCGGCCGGGCTGTTCGACGCCGACGGGCGGCTGCTCTGCCTGCGCGAGGACGTGGGCCGGCACAACGCCGTGGACAAGGTGGTCGGCCACGCCCTGCGCGAGGGGCTGCTGCCGGCCCGCGGCACGGTGCTGATGGTCAGCGGCCGGGCCTCCTTCGAGCTGGTGCAGAAGGCCGTGATGGCGGGCGTCCCGCTGCTCGCGGCGGTCTCCGCGCCGTCCTCGCTGGCCGTGGACCTCGCGGAGGAGACCGGGCTGACCCTGGTCGGCTTCCTGCGCGGCGAGTCGATGAACGTCTACACCCGCGCGGACCGGATCGACGTCGGCCCGGACGTCCGAACCGACGCCGAGGCCGCCGTCCGGGAGGAAGGCCGGTAGATGCTCTTCCGCCAGCTGGAGTACCTCGTCGCGCTCGCCCGCGAGCGCCACTTCGCCCGCGCCGCCCAGGCCTGCCACGTCTCCCAGCCCGCGCTCTCCGAGGCCCTGCGCAAGCTGGAGGACGAGCTGAAGGTGCTGCTGGTGCGGCGCGGGCGCAGCTACGAGGGGCTGACGCCCGAGGGCGAGCGGATCGTGCTGTGGGCGCAGCGCATCCTGGCCGACCGGGACGCCCTGCGGGACGAGGTGGACGCGCTGCGCACCGGCCTGGCCGGACGGCTGCGGATCGGCTCGGTGCCGACCGCCTCGGGCGCCGTCCCGCTGCTCACCGGACCGTTCTGCGCCGCCCACCCGCTGGCCGCCGTGGAGCTGTCCACCGACCTGCGATCCGACGAACTCCTGCGCCAGGTGCGGAACTTCGAGATCGACGCGGGCATCACCTACCTGCCCGGACCGGGCGCCGACGACCTGCGCGCGCTCCCGCTCTACGAGGAGCGGTACGTCCTGCTGACCGGTCCGGCCGACGAGCTGGCCCGGCACCCCCGGGCGACCTGGGAGGAGGCCGCCCGGCTGCCGCTGTGCCTGCTGCACCCGGGCATGCAGGGCCGCCGGGTGCTGGACGAGGTGTTCGCGGGCCTCGGCCTCGAGGCCACGCCCCGGGTCGAGACCGACTCGGTGGCCTCGCTCTTCGCCCACGTCCGCACCGGCCACTGGGCGAGCATCGTGCCGTACGCCTGGCTGCACGTGTTCGGCGTGCCGCACGGGATGCGGGCCGTCCCGCTGGCGGAGCCGGTGCACAGCGCGCCGATCGGGCTGGTGACCGCCGCCCGGGAGCCCGGCACGGTGATGGCCCGCGCGCTGCTGGAGGTCGCCCGGCGCACCGAGGTGGCCGCCGTCCTCGGCAGCCTGCCGGGCGGCGCCTGACCACCGGGCGCCCACGCCGGGCGCACGGACCCTGGGCACGGAGGCCCGGCACCCGCGGCCGCTCGACGCGCGCGCCCCGACCGCCCGGCATAGCCTCGACCCAGCCCCGGTTGTCCGACCCGTGCGACGGAAGGCGAGTACCGTGACCACCTCCGACGACGCCGCCACCACTCCCCCGCGGAAGCAGCCGCAGGAGCCCCCGCGGGAGCCGCGGGAGGACGTCGGCCCCTCCCCCGCCGGGCCGCCCCACGTCGCGCCGTACCACCACCCGGCCGCCGGCTGGGGCGCCGCCAAGAGCGTCACCCGCTTCCTGGCCCGCGAGGGCGCGTACCTGGACGGGCCGCGGGCGGTGATGCGGATGAACCACGAGAACGGCGGCTTCGACTGCCCCGGCTGCGCCTGGCCCGACGACACCAAGGGCCTGCACCTGGACATCTGCGAGAACGGCATCAAGCACGTCACCTGGGAGATGACCCGCAAGCGGGTCGGCCGGGAGTTCTTCGCCGCCCACTCGGTGACCGAGCTGTCCGGGTGGAGCGACTTCGCGCTGGAGGACCAGGGCCGGCTCACCGAGCCGATGGTCTACGACCCGGACACCGACCACTACGTCCCGATCGGCTGGAAGGACGCGTTCGCCCTGGTCGGCCGCACCCTGCGCGGGCTGGACGACCCGAACCGGGCGGCGTTCTACACCTCCGGCCGGCTCGGCAACGAGGCGACCTTCCTCTACCAGCTGCTGGCCCGCGAGCTGGGCACCAACAACCTGCCCGACTGCTCCAACATGTGCCACGAGGCCAGCGGCCGGGCGCTGCAGGCCTCGCTCGGCACCGGGAAGGGGACGGTCGACCTCAAGGACTGGGAGGTCACCGACGCGCTGTTCATCCTGGGCGTCAACGCGGCCTCCAACGCGCCCCGGATGCTCACCTCGCTCGCCGAGGCGTACAAGCGCGGCGCGCAGGTCGTCCACATCAACCCCCTGGTCGAGGCGGCGGCGACCCGGACGATCATCCCGCACGACTTCACCGACATGGCGCTGAACCGGGCCACCCGCACCAGCACCCTGAACCTCCAACCGCGGATCGGCGGCGACATGGCGCTGCTGCGCGGCATGGCGAAGGCGGTCCTGGAGCAGTCCGCGGCCGACGACCGGGCGCTGGACCGGCTGTTCATCGACCGCCACACCACCGGCTTCGAGGCCTACCGCGACATCTGCCTGGCCACGCCCTGGGAGGAGATCGAGCGCCAGAGCGGGCTGGAGCGGGCCGACATCCTCGGGGCGGCCCGGGTCTACCGGGAGGCCGACCGCTCGATCTTCAGCTGGTGCCTGGGCGTGACCCAGCACGAGCACGGCGTGGACACCGTCCGGGAGATCGTCAACCTCCTGCTGCTGCGCGGCAACCTGGGCCGCGAGGGGGCGGGCCCCTCCCCGGTGCGCGGGCACAGCAACGTCCAGGGCAACCGCACCTGCGGCATCGACCACCGGCCCGCCGCCGGGTTCCTGGACCGGCTCGCCGAGGTGTGCGGGATCGAGCCGCCGCACGAGCACGGGCTGGACACCGTCGGCACGATCGAGGCGATGCGGCGCGGCGACGTCACGGTGTTCGTCGGCATGGGCGGCAACTTCGCGCTCGCCGCGCCGGACACCCCGTACACCCGGCAGGCCCTGGAGTCCTGCGAGCTGACCGTCCAGGTGAGCACCAAGCTGAACCGCAGCCACCTGGTGCACGGGCGGGCCGCGCTGATCCTGCCCTGTCTGGGGCGGACCGAGAAGGACCACCAGCGCGCCGGGGTGCAGTCCACCTCGGTCGAGGACTCGATGAGCATGGTGCACCTGTCGGTCGGCATGAAGCGCCCGGCCTCGCCGCACCTGCTCTCCGAGCCCGCGATCGTCGCCGGGATGGCCCGCGCGGCGCTGCCGGACAGCGCCACCCCGTGGGAGTGGTACATCGAGGACTACGACCGCATCCGCGACACCATGGCCCGGGTCCTGGACGGCTTCGAGGACTTCAACCGCCGGGTGCGGCTGCCGCTGGGCTTCCGGATCAAGCAGCCGGCCCGCGAGCTGGTCTTCGACACCCCCTCCGGCAGGGCCGAGTTCTCCGCCGCCCCGCTGCCCGACGTCGTCCCCGGGCCGGGCACCCTGGCGCTGGGCACGATGCGCTCGCACGACCAGTGGAACACCACCATTTACTCGGACGACGACCGCTACCGGGGCGTGAAGAACCTGCGCACCCTGGTGTTCATGAACCGGGACGACATGCGCGAGCGCGGGCTGGCCGAGTTCGACCGGGTGGACGTCACCAGCACCGCCCGGGACGGCAGCACCCGCTCGGTGCACGGCTACCTGGCCGTCCCGTACGACATCCCGCGCGGCTGCGCGGCCGGGTACATGCCGGAGCTGAACGTGCTGTGCGCGATCGGCGACTACAGCACCCAGAGCGACCAGCCGATCATGAAGCACCTGAAGGTGACGATCGAGAAGTCCTGAAGCGGAGGACCGGGACGAGCGCCGCGGAGCGACCGGAGCACCCGGAACGCCCGGAACGCCCGGAACGCCCGCCCCAAAGGTAAAGGTTTAACCAAGTGCGCAAGTATCACCTCCGGACGGGACTAAGCTCTGACGAGTTGGGGTGAACCGGCGGTCGCGTTGCGCGGGCCGGTGAACTCCTTGCCGCGTCGATGACACGCACCACGGGGTGCGCCGGCCGGGAGGAGGCGAGAGACATGGATTGCAGTAGTCCGGGCCACAGTTGCCCCTACCCCCGCTTGCCCTCGTACACCTCCGGCATGCGGTAACAACCTTCCCTGCACAACGTCCTGACGATCCGTCAGCCACGACGTCCACGCCACGTCCGCACGCGGCTCCGCCGTGCCCGCACACCTCCGTACGGGCCGCGCAGCCGCGCGCCGATGCGCCGTGTCCGCTTGCAGGGAGCGCTGCCGCCTGCCTCCGAACCGCCCCGCCTGTCCGGGGCCCAGGGAGGAAACCACCATGACCACCCACGCCACACTCAACTCCACTGTCCCCGAGCCGCGTTCGGCCGTCCTGGACGACGCGCACCTCGGCGACATCAAGGGTGCCCTCGGCACCATCCGGCTCGACGACACCACGCCCCGCCACGGCCTGTCGGCGCGGCTGAAGACCCTGCTCGCGATCATCGGGCCCGGCCTGATCGTGATGGTCGGCGACAACGACGCCGGCGCCTTCTCCACCTACGGGCAGGCCGGGCAGAACTACGGCACCCAGCTGCTGTGGACGCTGCTGATGCTGGTCCCGGTGCTCTACGTCAACCAGGAGATGGTGCTGCGGCTCGGCGCCGTCACCGGGGTCGGGCACGCCCGCCTGATCCTGGAGCGCTTCGGCAAGTTCTGGGGCGCGTTCAGCGTGATCGACCTCTTCCTCCTGAACGCGCTGACCCTGGTCACCGAGTTCATCGGGGTCACGCTCGCGGCCGGGTACCTCGGCCTGCCGAAGGCCGCCTCGGTGGTGCTGGCGGCCGGGATCATCATCGCCTCGGCCTTCACCGGCTCGTTCCGGCGCTTCGAGCGGGTCGCCGTGGCGCTCTGCCTGGGCTCGCTGCTGCTGGTGCCGATCTACTTCATGGTGCACCCGAAGACCTCGCAGATGGCGCACGACTTCGTGGTCCCGAGCATGCCGGGCGGGTCCGGTCAGCTCGCGGCCGTGATGCTGGTGATCGTCTCCATCGTCGGCACCACCGTGGCGCCCTGGCAGCTGTTCTTCCAGCAGTCGTACGTCATCGACAAGCGGATCACCCCGCGCTTCATGAAGTACGAGAAGGCCGACCTCTGGATCGGCATCGTGATCGTGATCGTCGGTGCCGCCGCCATGATGGGCCTCACCGCCGCCGCCTTCGCGGGCACCGACGGCTTCGGCCAGTTCTCCGACGCGGCCGCCGTCGCCCGGGGCATCGAGGACAAGGCCGGGCACCTGGCCGGCGTGCTGTTCGCGATAGCCCTGCTGGACGCCTCGATCATCGGCGCCTTCGCGGTGTCGCTGTCCACCGCGTACGCGATCGGCGACGTCTTCGGCATCAAGCACTCGCTGCACCGCGGGGTGAAGGGCGCCAAGGGCTTCTACGGGATCTACGCGGGCCTGGTGGTCGCGGCGGCGGCGATCACGCTGCTCTCCACCGACTACACCCAGGGCCTGATGACCCAGTTCGTCCAGGTGCTGGCCGGGGTGCTGCTGCCCTCCGCGACCGTCTTCCTGCTGCTGCTCTGCAACGACCGCGCCGTACTGGGGCCCTGGACGAACGGGCCGAGGACCAACGCCTTCACCTCGGCGGTGGTCGGCGTCCTGGTGATGCTCTCGCTGATCCTCACCGCCGCCGTGGTCTGGCCGGACATCAGCTCCGACGCGATCCTGTGGATCATGGCCGGCTGCGGCGTCGCCGGTGTGCTCGTCGCCGGGTACTTCTTCACCTTCGGGCGCCGCGGCACCAAGGAGGACCCGGTCGACCGCACCGGCCGGGAGAACTGGCGGATGCCCCCGCTGGAGACCCTCGACAAGCCGGTGCTGTCCACCGCCCGCAAGGTCGGCATGGGCGCCCTGCGCGCCTACCTGCTGATCGCGATGGCGATGGTCGTCGTCAAGATCGTCCAGACCGCGCTGAACCACTGAGCCGACCGGCTCCGCGCACGCCCTGCCCGTTGTCCCGTCACGGAGGTGACCTGCCATGACCATCGTCGCCGTCTTCCGGCCCACCCGTCCGTCCACCGACCGGGGCCGACGGCGCTCCACCCTCGCCGCCGTCGGCCGACGCCTGGCGGCGAGCCCCCTCGACAACAGCGTCCTCCGGGCCGCCCCGGCTCCGGCCGCCGGCCCGGCGGGCGGGGGCGGCGGCCCGGCGGCCGCGGGCACCGGCGGGCTGCGGGCCCGCTGGCGGACCGTCCCGGCGCCGGACGGGACGGCCCGGCTGGAGGCCACCTGGCACCCCGGCCGCTGAGCGGGCGGAGCGGCGCTCCCGCTCCGCCCGCACCCCCGCCCCGTCCGCGCCGCCCGTCCCGTCCACCCCGGTCGCCCCGGCCGCCCAGACCCCGAAGGAGCCCCTCCGCCATGGCCCTGCGCTACCCCAGGCTCGACGCCCTCTTCTCGGACCACCCCGCGCCCGCCCGGCGCCCGGCCCCGCGGCCGGCTCCCGCGCCCGGCCTGGTGGTGGACACCGAGCAGCGCACCGTCACCGTCGAGGGCCGCCCCGTCACCATGCCGTACCTGGAGTTCGAGCTGCTCGCCCACCTGGTCGGCAACCCGCTGCGGGTGCACTCCCGGCGCCAGCTGATGGAGAACGTCTGGGGGCGCCCGGACAGCGGCGACTCCCGCACCGTCGCCACCCACATCGCCCGGATCCGGCGCAAGCTCGGCCCCGGGCACCGGGAGGCGATCGCCACCGTCCGGCAGATCGGCTACAAGTACGACCCCCGGCTGGCCCGGACCGCCTGACGCCGCCGGCCGGACCCGACCTGCCCTGCCCTGCCCTGCCCCGACCTGACCTGACCTGACCTGACCTGACCTGACCTGACCGCCCGACCCCACCACCGAAGGACCCGACGACCGTCCGAAGGAGGACCCCCGCGATGACCCGAACCGCCCTGTTCCCCAGGACCGGCAGAGGGACCGCGCTGTGCGGCGTCCTACTGCTGATCACCGCCGAGGGCCTCGCCGTCGCCCTCGCGCCCCACCCCCTGCGGCTCTTCCTGTCCGGCACGCTCATCGGCGCCTCGACCGCCGGGCTGCTGCTCGCCCTGCTGCTGGCCACCAGCCGGCGGCGGGCGGGCGCGGCCGCGGCGGCGGGGGCCCGGCCGTTCCGCGACGACGCCCAGTGGTTCAGCGCCCGCTCGCTGGACGGCTTCCCGATGGAGCAGGTCCGCCCGCTGCTGCTCGCCCCCGGCGCGCCCGGCCTGAGCCGGCTCTACACCGCCTGGGTGTTCGCCACCCACGGGCACGACCCCCAGTGGATCGCCCGGCACCTGGACCTGCCCGTCCGCACCGCCCGGCTGCTGGTCACCGCGGCCCGGCGGCACACCGGGGCCGCTCCCACCCGGTAGCGACCGGCGGGGCCCGGGCAGCGGTCCTCGAAACGCGGGACGGGTTTGCGTACGGACGTACCGAGGGAGCAGACTGCCCGGGTTTGCGCCGGAGGTACCGCCATGACCCTGCCGAAGTCCGTCCCGGCCCTGTCCCGGGGCTCGCTGCCCACCCGGACGGCGAGCCGCCTCGGCGGTCGGGTGTGGGTGGACCTGGTCGTCGCGGCCGCCGTGCTGGTGCTGCTCTACCTGGGGCTGCGCCTCGGCCAGGGCGGCACCCTCCGGTTCTCCACCGCCCGGGACGCGGCCGTCGACACCGACCCGGCCCGGCTGCCGTACGACGCGCTGCGCTCGCTGCTGCGGATGTTCACCGCGCTCGCCGTCTCGGTCGTCTTCACCTTCGGCTACGCCTACGCGGCCGCCCGCAGCCGCCGGCTGGAGCGGGTGCTGATCCCGGCGCTGGACATCCTCCAGTCGGTGCCGGTGCTCGCGTTCCTGAGCGTCGCCGTCTCCGGCTTCCTCGCGCTCTTCCCCGGCTCGATGCTCGGCCTGGAGTGCGCCGCCGTGTTCGCCATCTTCACCTCCCAGGCCTGGAACATGACCTTCGCCTTCTACCAGGCGCTGGTCTCGCTGCCGCCCGAACTCGACGAGCTGTCCCGCTCGTTCGGGTTCAGCCGGTGGACGCGGTTCTGGAAGGTCGAACTGCCCTCGGGCATGATCGGCCTGGTCTGGAACGGCATGCTCGGCTTCGGCGGCGGCTGGTTCTTCCTGGTCGCCTCCGAGGCGATCACCGTGGACGGCCAGCGGTACGCGCTGCCCGGGGTCGGCTCGTACGCGGGCGCGGCCATCGCCGCCGGGGACCTCGGCCGGGTCGGCTGGGCGATCGCCACCATGGTGGTGCTGGTGGTCGGCGTCAACTTCCTGTTCTGGCGGCCGCTCACCGCCTGGGCCGAACGGTTCAAGAACGAGCAGTCCGAGGCCACCGAGGTGCAGCGCTCGGTCGTGCTGGACCTGCTGCGCCGCTCCCGCCTGCCCACCGCGCTCGGCCGGGCGCTGCGGCCCGTCGGGCGGGCCCTGAACCGGGCCGGGCGGGTGTTCGGCACCGCCGAGCGCCCGCCGGCCGTCCACCCCGGCCGGCGGCGGGCCGGGGACGTGGCCTTCGGCCTCGTCTCGGGCGGCATCGTGCTCTGGGGCCTCGTCGACCTCGGCCGCTACCTCGCCGACCGCACCGGCCTCGGCGTGTTCGGCGAGCCGCTGCTGCTCGGGCTCGCCACCCTCGCCCGGGTGGTCGTGCTGGTCGCGGTGGCCACCGTGGTCTGGGTGCCGATCGGCGTGCGGATCGGCTTCTCGCCCCGGCTGACCAGGATCGCCCAGCCCGTCGTCCAGGTGCTGGCCGGCTTCCCGGCCAACTTCGTCTTCCCCCTGGTGGTCTGGCTGCTGCTGCGCACCGGGGTGTCGATCGACCTCGGCGGCATCCTGCTGATGGCCCTCGGCTCCCAGTGGTACATCCTGTTCAACGCCATCGCCGGGGCCATGGCCGTCCCCGCCGACCTGCGCGAGGCGATGGACGACCTCGGCGTGCGCGGCCGGCAGCGCTGGCGGCGGCTGATCATCCCCGGGATCTTCCCGGCGTACGTCACCGGCGGGATCACCGCCTCCGGCGGCGCCTGGAACGCCTCCATCGTCGCCGAGGTGGTCACCTTCGGCTCCACCACGCTCACCGCGACCGGCCTCGGCGCGTACATCGCCCGGGCCGCCGAGCACGGCGACCACCCGCGCCTGCTCGCCGGGGTCGCGGTGATGAGCCTGTACGTCGTCGTCCTCAACCGTCTGCTCTGGCGCCGGCTGTACCGGCTGGCCGAGCGCCGCTACTCGCTGTAGTCCGGAGTCCGCCGATGCGCTTCCCCTTCCGCCGCCGCCCCGCCGAGCCCGCGCCCGTCCCGCGCGGGGACGTCCCGCACGACGACGCCCCGCGCCCGGACGACGAGGTCCTGCTGGAGACCGTCGGCCTGACCAAGGCCTACGCCGGGGCCGCCGGCGAACTGCCGGTGCTCTCCGGCATCGACCTGACCGTGCGGGCCGGCGAGATCGTCGCCGTGCTCGGCCGCTCGGGCTCCGGCAAGTCCACCCTGCTGCGCTGCCTGGCCGGCCTGATCCCGCCCAGCTCCGGCACCGTCCGCTACCGCGGCACCCCGCTCACCGGCGCCAACCCCGGCACCGCGCTGGTCTTCCAGACCTTCGCGCTGCTGCCCTGGCTGACCGTCCGGCAGAACGTCGAGCTCGGCCTGGAGGCCCGCGGGGTGCCGCCCCGGGAGCGCGCCCGGGCCGCCGCCCAGGCCATCGACCTGATCGGCCTCACCGGCTTCGGGTCCGCCTACCCCAAGGAGCTCTCCGGCGGCATGCGCCAGCGGGTCGGCTTCGCCCGGGCGCTGGTCGTCGAACCGGACGTGCTGATGATGGACGAGCCGTTCTCGGCCCTCGACGTGCTCACCGCCGAGAACCTGCGCGGCGAGCTGATGGAGCTGTGGGACTCCGGCCAGTTCCCGACCCGGGCCGTCGTGCTGGTCACCCACAACATCGAGGAGGCGGTGCTGATGGCCGACCGCGTCGTGGTCCTCGGCGCCCGCCCGTACGGGACCATCCGGGAGACCGTCGAGGTCGACCTGGAGCGGCCGCGCGACCGCGACTCGGCCGCCTTCGACGAGCGGGTGGACCGGGTGTACCGGATCATGACCGGCCGCCCCAAGGACACCCGGGCGCCCGGCCGCACCGACCAGCCGGGCCCCGACCCCGACCGCCGCACCGTCGCCAGCACCCCGCTGCCCACCGCCGGCGTCGACGGCCTCTCCGGTCTCGCCGAGACGATCGCCCACCGGGGCGGCGGCTGCGACCTGGCCGGCCTCGCCGACGAGCTCGGCCTGGACATCGACGACCTGCTCCCCCAGGTCGACGCCCTCGACCTGCTCGGCTTCGCCGAGGTCCACGGCGACGACCTGCTGCTCACCGACGCCGGCGCCGCCTACACCGGGGCCGACGCCCAGGACTCCCGCGCCCTCTTCGCCGCCGCGGCCCTGGAGGTCCCGCTGATCAAGCTGATCGCCAACAGCCTCGGCGACCGGCCCGGCGCCACCGTCCGCACCGGCTTCCTGCGCGACCTGCTCGGCCGCCACTACACCGTCGAACAGACCGACCGGCAGCTGGAGACGGCGACCGACTGGGGCCGCTATGCGGGGCTCTTCGCGTACGACGCCGACCGGCAGGAGTACCGGCTGGACGCCCCGGAGCGCTGAGGGCTCAGCCCGTCGCCGGGCGGCGGCGCACCGCGCGGGCCGCGCGGGCGAAGGGCTGCGGCGCGGTGGCGCCGGCCGGGGCGGCGCCGTCGTCGCCGCCGTCGCGGCGGTCGGGCAGGTCGTGGGCGATCAGCGCGGCCTCGGTGAGCAGCCCGCGCACCTCGGTGGCCCGGTAGAAGATCCGGGTCCCCTCCCGCCGTGCCACCACCAGCCCGGCCGCCCGGAGCTTCGCCAGGTGCTGCGAGGTCGCCGCGACGTGCGCCCCCAGCAGCTCGGCCAGCTCGCTCACCGGCAGCTCCCGACGGCTCAGCGCCCACAGCAGCCGGTACCGCGACGGGTCGGCCACCGCCTTCAGCACCGCCACCGCCCGCTCCGCCGCATCGGCGTCCCAGGCCTCTTCCCGCGCACCACCCATACAGGGATCGTACCGATCCGTACCCGGGCACCCGGAGCCGGGAATCCCCGCTCCCCGCGCCGACGGCGGCCGCCGGGTGAATGAAGCGCGACAGAACCGGGGGTACGCGCCGCGGCGGCGCCTAGCCTGGGCCTGGGCCCGGCCGGAACTGCGCACCGGCCGGGCGGAGTTGGTCCTGTCCGCCGCGAGGAAGGGTCGGCCGTGGCTGCCATCAGTGTGATTCCGGGCGACGGCATCGGCCCCGAGGTGGTCGAGTCCGCGCTGGGGCTGGTCGACGCGTTCGGCCTGGGGCTGGACGTCGACGTGCTGGACCACGTGGGCGCGGAGCGCTACCGCCGGGAGGGCGTGGCACTGGGCGAGGCGGACCTGGCCCGGGTGGCGGCGAGCGGCGCGGTGCTGCTCGGCGCGATCGGGCGGCCGGACCTGGAGCACACCGGGTACGTGCGCGACGTTCTGCTGGAGCTGCGCTACGCCTTCGACCTGTACGCCAACTACCGGCCGGTGCGCCTGTGGCACGACCGGCTCAGCCCGCTGCGGGACCCGGCCCGGCGCGCCCTGGACTGCGTGATCGTCCGGGAGAACACCGAGGGGCTCTACAGCGGCATCGGCGGGAACCTCCGCGCCTCCTCCGACCACGAGGTGGCCGTCGACGCGGACGTCAACACCCGGCACGGCGTCTCCCGGATCCTGGACTTCGCCTTCGCCACCGCCCGCCGGGAGGTCTGCCTGGTGGACAAGGCCAACGCGGTGCGGGCCGGCGGCCGGCTGTGGCAGGAGTGCTGGCGGCGGGCCGCCGAGCGGCACCCCGGCGCGGCCACCCGGCACCTGTACGTCGACGCCGCCGCGATGAAGCTGGTCACCGAGCCCGAGCGGTTCGACGTCATCGTGGCCAGCAACTCGCACGGCGACATCCTCAGCGACCTCGCGGCCGCGCTGGCGGGCGGGATCGGGCTGGCGCCCTCGGCGAGCCTCAACCCGGAGAGCGGCTTCGGGATGTTCGAGCCGGTGCACGGCTCGGCGCCGGACATCGCGGGCCGGGGCGTCGCCAACCCCTTCGCCTGCCTGCTGACCGCCGCGCTGCTGCTGCGCCACCTCGGCCACGACACGGAGGCGGCCGCGACCGAGACGGCTGTCGCCGGATCGATCGCGGCCGGACGGACCACCCCGGACCTCGGCGGCACGCTGAGCACCCGGGAGGCGACGCGCGCGGTCCTCGCCGCCCTGTGACGGCGCCCGCCGGGTGCCGGGACAGCGGGCTCAGGGCGCCGGGTACGCCTCGGGCTCCAGGGTCGAGCTGGTCCGGATCACCTCGGCGACGGTCAACTCGTAGAAGGCGTACCACTTCTCCTTCCCCTGCTGCTGGGCGTTGTGGTGCTCCACGTCGGCGCGCCACCGCGCCAGCGTCTCGGGGTCGCGCCACCACACCAGGGCGAGGCGTTCGCCGTCCTCGGTCTCGTAGTTCTTGACCTGGACGAGGTCGTCCCCGTAGACCGCCCGCACCTTCTTGGCGAGGTAGTCCTCCGTGGTCTCGTACTCGTGGTCGTACTGCTCCGAGAAGCGCGACCTGAAAACGACCAGAATCATCGTTGATCTCCCGTCAGTTCCGGCTGGTGACACGACAGTTCACGCGGCTCGTGCAGATCTGGCGGCTCAGCCTGCCCCGGCGAAGGCCCGCAGCTGCGGGTCGGGCAGCTCGGCGGCGCCGGCGCCGTGCCGGCTGAGGATCCGCCGGGCCAGCTCGCGCAGCCGGTGCTCCTCGGTGAGCGCCAGGGAGTAGCTCTCCTCGCTGAACGCGCAGCGCTCGTACAGGGGCCGGAACCGCTCCGGCATCAGGTCGACCAGTCGGCGCGCGATGGCCTCCTCCGCCTCGTGCCTGGGGTCCGGCAGCCGGGACATCGTCCAGTAGTGCCGGTAGGAGATGTCCGCGATCGCGTCGCCGTCGCCCTTGCGGATCCGCTCGTACGCGGCGAAGGCCCGTTCCCAGTCCCGCTCCCGGTCCAGGCAGGCGACCAGGGTGCGGACGTCCTCGAAGGCGGCGTTCATGCCCTGGCCCATGAACGGCGCCATCGCGTGGCAGGAGTCGCCGACCAGCGCGGCCGTGCCGCCCAGGACCCACCGGTCGCACCGGGTGAGCCGGACGGCGGAGACCGGCTTGGCGCCCAACTGCTCCTCCAGGTCCGGGATTCCGGCCGCCAGCCGGGGGAAGACGGCGGCGAACTGCTCGGCCAGGGCCCGCCCGCCGACCGCGGCCCGGTAGGACGGGCGCGGGCCCTCCCGGCGGAAGAACACCGAGCCCGCGAAGCGCCGGCTGGACACCTGCGGGAAGGCCCCGAACAGCGCGTCCCCGGCCGGCCAGTAGTGCATCACCCCGCGGTCGCAGTCGGGCAGGTCCAGGACGATCTCCTGGTAGGCCAGTTCCAGGGTGCTCACCCGCGCCCGGGCGCCCCGCTCGACGAGGGCGCCGCGCACCGCCGAGTGGACGCCGTCGCAGCCGATGACGTGCCGGCACCGCACCCACCGCTCGGCGCCGCCCGCCCCGACCAGCAGCGCGGGCGCCGCCGGGTCGACGGCCAGCACCGGGTGGTCGAAGCGCAGGTCGACCCCCGGCTCGGCCTCGGCCGCGTCCAGCAGCAGCCGGTGCAGCGCCTGCCGCTCGACCGCCCAGATCGCCGCGCCGTCCCGGCTGTACGGGGTGACGGCGGTGCTGCCGTCCGGCAGGTGCCCGCACCGGCCGGTGATCGGCGCGCAGATCCGCCGCACCGCCGCTTCCAGGCCGAGTTCCCGCAGCACCCGCCGGCCCCGCTCGGAGAGGATCACCATCAGCGACCGGCCCTGTCCGGCCGGGATCCGCCGGGGGTCCGCGTGCCGTTCCAGGACGGTCACCCGGCCGTGGCGCCGGGCCAGGTAGAGCGCGGCGACCGGGCCGGCCAGCCCGGCCCCGACCACCACGATGCCGCCGCCCGCCGTCGCGGGCCCGTACGAGTCGCTCATCGGGGCCTCCCGCCGCTACCAGGTGACCGGGAGCTCGCGGACGCCGTAGGCCACGCCGTCGTACTTGAACGGGACGTCGGCGAAGTCGATGGCCAGGCGCAGCGTGGGGATCCGCCGGTAGAGCGTGCCGTAGACGGTCTGCAGTTCGAGGACGGCCAGCGGGCGCCCCAGACAGTGGTGGGGGCCGAAGCCGAACGCCAGGTGGTGCGCGGCGTCCCGGGTGATGTCGAGGCGGTCCGGGTCGGGGAAGTTGTCCGGGTCCCGGTTGGCCAGTTCGCTGGTCAGGATGATGCCCTCGCCGGCCCGGATGACGACGTCGCCGACGGTGATGTCCTCCAGGGCGACCCGGCGGCGGCCGGAGTGCGAGATGTTGAGGTAGCGCAGCAGCTCGTCGACGGCGCGGTTGACCACGCCCGGGTCGTCGGTCTCCCGCAGCACCGCCAGCTGCTCGGGGTTGCGCAGCAGGGCCAGCGTGCCGAGGGCGATCATGTTCCCGGTGGTCTCCAGGCCGGCGACCAGCAGCGTCATGGAGATGTACGACAGCTGTTCGGGGCTGAGCGCGCCGGGGCGGACCTGGGTCTCGATCACCTCGGAGATCAGGCCGTCGGCGGGCTCGCGCAGCTGGCGGTCGATCAACTCCCGCAGGTAGCCGCGCAGCGCCTCCTGGGCGCCGACCACCATGTCGGGCGAGCTGTCCCGGTGCAGCATCCGGGTGCTCTCGTCCTGGAAGAACTCGTGGTCGGCGTACGGGACGCCGAGCATCCGGCAGATCACCTTGGTGGAGGTCGGGAAGGCGAGGCCGCCGACCAGGTCGGCGGGCCGGGGCCGGGTGAGGAACTCGTCGATGAGCCCGTTGACGATGTCGGCGACCTCGTCCTTGAGCGCGTCGATGTTGCGGATCGCGAAGGGCGGGGAGACCATCCGGCGCTGGCGGGCGTGCTCGGG
Organism: Kitasatospora sp. NPDC001261; assembly: GCF_042896795.1. Taxonomy (NCBI): domain Bacteria; kingdom Bacillati; phylum Actinomycetota; class Actinomycetes; order Kitasatosporales; family Streptomycetaceae; genus Kitasatospora; species Kitasatospora sp. NPDC001261. The sequence goes on along the minus strand of NZ_JBIAXP010000003.1, from coordinate 1,526 downwards.
GTCGTCGAGGGCGACGAAGGAGCGGCCGTCCTTGCGCCGTTCGCGGCTGCCCAGGTCGAAGTGCGGGTAGCCGGACCTGGTCGAGTCGGCGCTGACCCGGGGGTCGACCAGGAGCTTGCGCCCGAGGTCGTAGCCGGTGACCAGCCAGGGGGTGCTGCCGTCCCAGAGCCGGACCCGGACCGGGCCGGCGCCGAGCTCGCGCATGGCGGAGGGCGGGTCGAAGGGGCAGGCGGGCTCCTTCAGGATGGGGAAGCGGGTGAGCTGCCTGGTCGCGGAGCCGCCGGCGGGGTCGCCGGCGGAATCGGTTGCGGACCCGGTCGCGGAACCGGTCGCGTCGTCGATGGTCACGGAATCCATACCTTTCTTCGTGGGATCGTTCTGGTCATTCGTAAGATCAGGGCACCCAGGGATGCCGGGTGTGGCTGTCATGTCATTGCCGCGTCCGTGGCTGAGGGAGATTGGCCGCCCGGCATCCCGCGACGACTCGGCCGCTGATTGGGATGCGCGGAACAAGATCGCTCGTATGGACATGTCGGCGAGGTCGTCTGCTGGGACTGTGAACAGGCACGTCGAGCGAGGAGGATTGGATGCCCGAACTGTGGGCCGGGACGGATGCGGGCAAGGCCGAGCACCACTGCACGGCGATCGACACGGACGGGAAGACGGTGTTCTCCCGCCGGGTGCCGAACAACGAGGCCGAACTGCTGGAACTGCTCAGCGACGTCCTGGAGTTGGCCGACGGCAACCCGGTGACGTGGGCGGTGGACCTGAACGCGGGCGGCGCCGCGCTGTGGATCGCGCTCCTGGTCAACCACTCGCAGAAGCTGCTCTACATCCCCGGCAGAACCGTGCACCACGCCTCGGCCGCCTACCGGGGCAACGGGAAGACGGACGCCAAGGACGCCTTCGTCATCGCCGACACCGCCCGCATGCGCCGCGACCTGCAACCGCTGGACCAGGCCGGCGAGATCGCAGTCGATCTGAAGATCCTCACCGCCCGCCGCATGGACCTGTCCGCCGACCGCACCCGTGCCATCAACCGGCTGCGCGCCCAGATGCTGGAGTACTTCCCGGCCCTGGAACGGGCCTTCGACTACAGCGTCTCCAAGAGCGCCCTCGTGCTGCTGACGGGCTACCGGACGCCGGCCGCACTCCGGCGCATCGGTCGGGCACGACTGGCGGCCTGGCTGAAGAGTCATGGCGTGCGCACCGCACCCACGGCGAAGAGCACGGCCGAAGCCGCGGTCACGGCCGCCGAGGCCCAGTTCACCGCCGTTCCCGGGGAGAAGACCGCCGCCAGGATGGTCCACACCCTGGCCAGGGAGGTGATGTCCCTCGACCAGGAGATCGCCGAGCTCGAAGCCCTGATCGAGAGCCGGTTTCGCGAGCACCCCCACGCCGAGGTGATCACCAGCATGCCCGGCATCGGCAACATGCTCGGCGCCGAGTTCATCGCCGCCACCGGCGGCGACATGGCCGCCTTCGGCAGTCCCGACCGCCTCGCCGGGGTCGCCGGCCTCGCCCCC